>JANLFK010000005.1:0-306 GCA_024655945.1 candidate division KSB1 bacterium | reverse complement strand
CCGGAGGACCACCCATGAGCCCTGAACCCTATTGGGAGCGCTTGCATGACTCCAGAGACCCCCTGGCCCTGCGCCTGAAAATGGTCCGCTTGTGCCTGGAGCATGCACGCAACATCAGCCTCACGGCGCAGGCCTTTCGCTGTAGCACCAAGACGGTCAGATATTGGCTCGCCCGCTTCCAGACCCAGGGAGCCCAAGGCCTGGCCGATCGTCGTGGCAGGCACCACAGCCGCCCCAACAAGACACCACCCCAGGTAGAAGCCTTGGTGGTAGAGCTGAAGCGATGCTACCCCTTCGCCGGACAGC